>DASUCV010000019.1 GCA_036275915.1 Candidatus Polarisedimenticolaceae bacterium
CAGGATCTTCCCTCGATAAAGTAGACACTTCCGCCTAACTAGGGGGTGTCGGATGGGGCGACCGGGCCCGAAGAAAACGCCAAGCTACGGCCTTGAGTTCAAGCGAGCGGCAGTGCAACTCAGTTACCGTCCCGGGATTCAGGTTCAGGCGGTCGCCGAAGCGCTGGACATCCACCCGTACATGCTGTCGCGATGGCGGAAGGAATTCCGCGAGGGACGCCTTCGGCCCAAAACTGGGGTGTCGAAGCAGAAGACGTCGAGGCCGCCAGTGCGAGAAGTTCGCGCACTGCAGGAGCTCGAGCGTGAGCATCGGATGCTGCAGGAGGAGCATGCCCTCCTAAAAAAAGCCATCCGGTTCTGTTCCGAACAAAAGGCGAGACGTTCACGTTCATCGAAGCGCACCGGAAATCGATGAGCGTCGCCCGCCTGTGCACGCTGTTTGGCGTGACACGGGCCGGCTACTACGCGTGGCGGCAGCGCCCCGCGAGTCCTCGCCGGGAACAGGACCGGAGACTTCTTGAGACGATGGAATCAGTTTTCAAGCAGAGTGGCGGGACGTATGGAAGTCCGCGACTCCATCAGGCCCTCGCGACCCAAGGTTTTCGCATCAGTCGCCGACGAGTTGAACGGTTGATGCGGGTCGGTGGATTGAGAGCGCGCGTCGTGCGCGTCTACCGCCGGAAGGCCGGGACACATCGATGGTTCAACCAGCACCCGAACCGTGTGCAGCGGACCTTGGCGACTCGCCGCGATCAGATCTGGGTGGGCGACGTGACGTATCTCCCGGTCGGAGGGCGCTGGTGGTTTCTGGTGACGGTCCTGGATCAATATTCTCGCCGAGTGTTGTCCTGGCGGCTTGGTTCCGTTCGAGACGCACGATTCACGCGTGCGGCGATCGCGGCCGCGATCCGTCGGCGAGGCCCTGAGAGGGGATTGATCTTTCACAGCGATCGGGGCAGTGAGTTTCTGGGCTCAGCGCTCCGTGATCACCTTGAGAAACATGGCGTGTACCAGAGCGTGACTCGAGGTGGCGCGCCGGACGAGAACGCACATATGGAATCGTTCTTTCACTCGCTGAAGGCTGACGTCATTCATGGTCAGCGCTTCGAAAGCGTGAGAGATCTTCGTCGAGAACTACATCGATACGTCAGCTACTACAACCGCAAGCGTCTTCATTCCGCACTGTCTTATCAATCACCAGTTGACTATGAAAAGGGAGCCGCGTAGATCACCTGCGTGTGTCTACCGAATCGAGGGAAGATCCCCCACTCGGCTGTCACGCCGCGTGCAGCGCACGCGTCGCGCCAGCCGGTGGTCGGCTGAACGCATTCGTTAGCGACACACGGAACTCGGATGACTGAACTCGATTCCAGGACTAATCGACCGGCCCTGATTTGGATGACCCAAGCACTCGTGATCCTGTTGTTTGGAATCGTGAGCGTTGGAGCGCTGGCCGCCACCTTCAAGAAGGGTAATTCGGCTGAGGCGGGCTTGCCCGTCCTGAGAGTGGTGATGGGCCTTCTGCTCTATTTCGTTTTGGCCGCTCCGATCGCCTACCTCTTCTATGGCCTCCTGCGTCGGCGACCATGGGCGTGGCGCGGCAGTATCGGATTCGCGATCGTCCTTCTGCTGCTTGTCCTCGTGTCACAACTGGTGCGCTCACAGGGTCCGCTTCCAAAACTCGAGATCGCGCCGAGTCAACGCTTCGGAGCGATGTTGGCCCGGATCACCATTCCGCTCCTCCTGTGCGTGTACGTACTCCGCTTGTACTTCAGTACTAAGGTGCGCGCTTTCCTGGGCGCGCCGCAACGAGCGCAGCATGGTCGCTAACTGCGCGGTCAACGCGCCGCACTCCGTCGTCACGGCGCGTGCTTACTGCGGCACGCGCCGCGCCACCGGGCGCGCGCGTTACCGCGGGCGTTAGACGTCACGAAAGGGGGCACCGCACGCTTCAAGCGCCCGCAAGAAACGCTGCGATGCTCTTCGCCCTTGCATCCTTGTCGGGGTGCGATCTCGTAGGCAGCTATCTCCGCGGCGATAGGTGCGTCATCCCGGGAACCGTGTACCAGCTGGTGGGAACCGACGCTACTCTGAAGCGGTTCGAAAGCTCCCCGTGCGTGACAGTAGGAAGCGAATCTCGTGAGCCGGCGCTTCTCCTGTATGTCTTTGATGTCCGGGACTTGAAACGTGGTGGCTTTTCGAGCATGCAGGGTGGGAGTCAATGGACCCGATACTATGAACGGAGCGATGACGAAGAATTGGAGATCGATACAAGAGCGGGAACTGTGCTTATCAATGGAATGAAATTCAAATTGAAAGATGGGAATCTCTTTATCAAGTCCATGTCAGACATGTGCGCGCCAAGAGCTGCGCAAGTGCGGAGGGCCATCACGCCCACTATGCCCGTCCGCGAGGTCCTCGGGGTACTGCAGTCGGAGCTGAGCGGTGAATGCGGAACGCTGTCGCTCAGGCCGGGACAACGGTAACGTGACGTCTAACTGGCGCGTCAGCCCGTCGCAGGATCTTCCCTCGATAAAGTAGACACTTCCGCCTAATTACGGGGGTGTCGGATGGGGCGACCAGGCCCAGAGAAAGAACATCGTTAGCCGGACAACATCAGGGCGGTCGGTGTCTCAAGAGGCATTCGAGTGAAGGTCATCGGCATCGTCGGTGGAATCGGGCCGGAGTCGACGGTCGATTACTACCGATTGCTTCTGTCCCGCTTCCGTAAAGCCGGCAGCCACGAGACTCCCGGCATCTTCATCAACAGCATCGATCTGTCGAGGTTACTGTCCCTTGCAGGACTGGATGACCGTGCCGGCCTCATCGAGTATTTGCTCGGGGCGGTCGAAGCGCTGGCCCGCGCCGGGACGGAGCTCGCCTTGTTTGCGGCGAACACTCCTCATCTCGTTTTCGACGAGGTCCAGCAGCGCTCGCCGATCGAGCTCGTGAGTATCGTGGAAGCCACGTGCGAGACCGCGCAGGGCATGGGATTGAAGCGAGTCGGACTGATAGGAGCACGGTTCACAATGCAGGGGGAGTTTTACCCGGCAGCGTTCGCAAGGCGCGGAATCGCCGTGGTCGTTCCGGTGGCCGAGGATCAGGTCTACGTTCACGAGAGGTACGTCAACGAGCTGGTGTCGGGAAAGTTCTTGCCTGAGACACGCGCCGGATTCATGGCCGTGATCGAGCGCATGCATCGGCGCGACGGGATCGACGGTGTGGTCCTCGGTGGGACCGAGCTGCCGTTGCTCTTGCGAGACTCCGCGCACCCATTGCCGTTCCTCGACACGACGCAGATTCACGTCGATGCGGTGGTAGCTCGCGCCCTTGCGGACGCAGCCGGCTAACGAGGGAGATACGCAGATGTCCAAAGTGACACCTTTCTTGATGTTCAACGACCAACTCGAAGCTGCAATGGCGTTCTACGCCGCCACATTCCCGGACTCCGAGATCAAGAACGTCGCCCGCACCGGTAAGGACGGCCCCGTCACGTCCGCCGAATTCGTCATCGGTGGTCAGTCCTTCATGGGATACAACGGCGGCCCGTACTTCAAGTTCTCCGAAGGCTTCTCGCTCTTCGTCGACTGTGAAGACCAGGGTGAAGTTGACCTGTACTGGAACAAGCTCGTCAGCGCCGGCGCAACCCCGTCGCAGTGTGGCTGGATCACCGATCAGTTCGGCGTCACGTGGCAGATCGTCCCGAGGCGTTTCATGGAGCTCATCGCCGACAAGAACCCGAAGAAGGTACAGGCTGTGATGGACGCGATGATGAAGATGGTGAAGCTCGACGTGGCGGCATTGGAGAGAGCGTACGATGGCGCCTAGCAGCGATGCTGCCCGGGCCGACTTCCGACCGTCAGTAGATGTGCAGCTTCTCCAGCAGGGATTCCGTGTCGCCGACACACTCCAGCAGGTCTTTGTTGTGCTTGATCATCTTGCTGCGCATGTAGACGCGAAGCCACTGTTTGTAGGCGTACAGCTCGTAGCGATCGAGCAGGTCCGCAAGCGGTAGGTCGCGCTGCGCGAGCAGCCCCGCCAGGAAGATCGCGCATTCGAAGCCCAGCGAGATCGACTGGAAGTACGGCGACCCCATCGCCGCGTCGCCGACCAGGAACACCGGGGAACGGCCGAACGGGTGATCGGCGCTCTGCCAGGCGCGGCTGGTGGCGTGGCGCGCGTGGTAGAGGTCGAGCGGGATCCGGACGATCTCCAGGTCGCCCACGATCTCGCCGTGCGTCTCGTCCTTCACCTTGTCGATGAAGCGGTCCATCGACGCGGCGACGTGCGGGAAGTGGGCGCGAAGCCAAGGGCCGTCGAAGCGCGACGGCATCCGCTCGTACTCGTCGGCGGAGATGCTCACGATGCCGGTGACGTGGGTGAGGGTGCCGTCGTAGAACGTGCGGTTGACCGCGGGGATGAACTTGTAGGCCTGGTTCTCGACGTTCTTGTAGTACTTGCAGTACTCGTTGCAGTCGTACGCCCGTCCGTAGAGGAACGTGACGACGAGCGCGTACTCGAGCCGGATCCGGAGCGTGTTCGCGTCGTCGTCGCCGGGGCCGGGGACGAGCCGGTCCCGGAGCACGGATCGCGTCCCCGTGCAGTCGATCAGGACGTCGCCGGGCTCGAGGCGTGCGATCGCGTCATCCGCGGTGACGACCGCCGGGATGCGCTCCACCCGCTGCGACGAGCGCGCGTCGATGAGATCGCTGAGGGAGCGCTCGATCGTGTTGAGCGGGCAGAACCCCCGCGACCAATCCCGCAGGAGCGACATCAGATCGGGCGGAATCGACTGCCGGAACGCGAGGCCCTCGTCGATCTCCTCGGGAGCGAAGACGGCCTGCACGCTCTCTTCGTCGATGGGGTCGGTGCAGTAGCTCGCGACCGACTCCGCGACGAGGTAGGGCGCGATCTGCACCATGCGGGTCCGCGTGTACTCGCGCCGCTTCTCGTAGAGGTGCACGGAGAACCGCTCGGTGGATTGGAGGAGCGCGGTGAGGAGCAGCCCCACGGGGCCCGCGCCGAGGACGTGGATTCTCGTCATGGCAATCGCCTCGTCAGTCTCTCGCTGGGGGCGTCATGCTAGCCGACCGGCGCGTAGAATCTCGCCATGGTCGAACAACCGCCGGACGAGCCCGGGCACGTCGCCGAATTCGGCAAGGGCGGCACGCCACCTGCCGAGGCCGACGGCCGGCTCGATGCGACGGCTTACCATCGCAACCACATGGCGATCTGGTCGGTGCTGTCACGCTTTCTCCCGGGCCGCAGCGGCGACGTGCTGGAGATCGGCAGCGGCACCGGTCAGCACGTGGTGGAGTTCGCCGGGCAATCGCCGGGGATCACGTGGTGGCCGAGCGACCATCTCGACGGTCACCTCCGCAGCATCGACGCTTGGCGCAGGCACGAGGGTCGCGACAACGTCCAGGCACCGGTCCGTCTCGATGCCGGCGCCAAGGACTGGAAGCTTGCGGAGCATGGGTTGCCATCAGCCTTTGCGGCGATTCTCTGCGTCAACGTCATCCACATCGCGCCATGGCACGTGGCGGAAGGCATCTTCGCCGGCGCGGGGCGCCATCTCAGTCCGGGCGGCAGGTTGTTCCTCTACGGCGCGTTCCGCCGCGATGGCGCGCACAATGCGCCGAGTAACGAGGCGTTCGATGCCGGCCTCCGGCGCGACAACCCGGAATGGGGCGTGCGCGACATCGCCGACCTGAGGAAGCTTGCGGAGGCGAACCGGCTCAGGCTCGCCGAGCTGGTCGAGTTGCCGACGAACAACGCGACGCTTGTCTTCGAGCGGATCGGAGAGCGAGGTCACCCATGAACGGCACCGCTTACCTCACCGACGTCATCGAACGCTTCCGGGAGCTGCGGCGGCAGTGCGACCGCGCCATCGCTCAGGTGGCGTACGACCAGTGGAGCCACCGGCTCGATCCCGGGTCGAACAGCATCGTCACGCTCATGCTCCATCTGTCGGGAAACATGCTCTCCCGCTGGACCGATTTCTTGACCACCGACGGAGAGAAACCGACGCGCGACCGCGACTCGGAGTTCGAGGACCCGGCATCGCTGTCGCGAGAGGACCTGCTGGCGCGATGGGAGCGGGGCTGGGCGTGCCTGTTCGACGCTCTCACATCGCTCGCCGAAACCGACCTGGACCGCGACGTCACCATCCGCTCGGAGCCTCATTCGGTGGTCGAGGCGATCAACCGCCAGCTCACGCACTACGGCGCCCACACGGGCCAAATCGTATTCCTTGCGAAGCACCTCGCCGGTCCCAAGTGGCGCACGTTGAGCATTCCTCGCGGGGGCTCCTCGGCCTTCAACGAGCAGCTCACGAAGGGCAAGTCGGGAGGGTCCCGGTGAAGACCGGATATCGGGAAACGTACGATCGTTGGCGGCGCGACCCGGAGCGATTCTGGGCGGAGGCGGCGGAGGCGATCCACTGGGAGCGGAAGTGGGATCGCGTGCTCGACGACACGAAGGCGCCCTTCTACCGGTGGTTCACCGGCGGCGTGCTCAACACCTGTTACAACGCGCTCGACGTGCACGTCGACCGCGGCCGGGGTGAGCGAGCTGCACTGATCTACGACAGCCCGGTCACCGGGACGATGAAGACCTACACCTACCGCGAGCTTCAGGGCGAGGTGGCGCGGTTCGCGGGCGCGCTCGCCGCGAGCGGCGTGGGGAAGGGCGACCGCGTCATCATCTACATGCCGATGGTGCCGGAGGCGGTGGTCGCGATGCTCGCCTGCGCGCGTATCGGTGCCGTGCACTCGGTCGTCTTCGGCGGATTCGCCGCGCACGAGCTGGCCGCGCGCATCGACGACGCGAAGCCGAAGGTCGTCGTCAGCGGGTCGTGCGGCATCGAGCCGGGGCGCGTCGTTCCCTACAAGCCGCTCCTCGACCGCGCGATCGAGATCGCCACGGCGAAGCCGGAGCGGTGCGTGATCCTCCAGCGGCCGCAGCTCGAGGCGTCGATGGTCGCGGGGCGCGACGTCGCGTGGTCGGAGTTCGTCGCCAAAGCGCGGCCGGCGGAGTGCGTCAGCGTCGCCGCGACCGATCCGCTCTACATCCTCTACACATCCGGCACCACGGGGATGCCGAAGGGCGTCGTCAGGGACAACGGCGGGCACGCGGTGGCGCTGAAGTGGAGCATGGGAAGCGTCTACGGCGTCTCGCCGGACGAGGTGTTCTGGTCCGCGTCCGATCTCGGCTGGGCCGTCGGCCACTCCTACATCGTGTACGGCCCGCT
The DNA here is from genome assembly GCA_036275915.1 of Candidatus Polarisedimenticolaceae bacterium. Taxonomy (NCBI): domain Bacteria; kingdom Pseudomonadati; phylum Acidobacteriota; class Candidatus Polarisedimenticolia; order Candidatus Polarisedimenticolales; family Candidatus Polarisedimenticolaceae; species Candidatus Polarisedimenticolaceae bacterium. The sequence continues at coordinate 7,253 of DASUCV010000019.1, forward strand.
GCTGCACGGGAACACCACGGTGCTCTACGAGGGGAAGCCCGTCGGCACGCCTGATCCGGGAGCGTTCTGGCGCGTGGCGTCGCAGCACGGTGTGAGCGCGCTCTTCACGGCGCCGACGGCGTTCCGCGCGATCAAGCGCGAGGATCCCGAAGGCACGCACATGCACCGGTACGACATGAGCCGCTTCCGCACGCTGTTCCTCGCCGGCGAGCGTTGCGATCCGGACACGTTGCTGTGGGCGGGCGAGAAGCTGGGCGTTCCCGTCATCGATCACTGGTGGCAGACGGAAACGGGCTGGCCGGTCGGAGCGAACTTCGCGGGCCTCGGACTGTTTCCGGTGAAGCCGGGGTCGTGCGGCAGGGCGGTGCCCGGCTACGACGTGCGCGTGCTGGGCGACGACGGGCACGACGTGCCCGCAGGCACCACGGGCAATATCGTCATCAAGCTTCCGCTGCCGCCGGGCTGCCTTCCGACTCTCTGGAAGCGCGACGATGCGTACCGCGACGGCTACCTGACCGCGTTCCCCGGCTTCTACAAGACCGCCGATGCGGGGTTCATGGACGAGGAGGGCTACATCTCGGTCATGAGCCGCACCGACGACGTCATCAACGTCGCGGGGCACCGCCTCTCCACCGGCGTCCTCGAAGAGGTGCTCGCGGCGCACCACGACGTGGCGGAGTGCGCGGTCTTCGGCGCGGCCGACGAGATGAAGGGCGAGGTCCCGCTGGGGCTCGTCGTCCTCAAGGCCGGTGTCGCCCGGCCTCCTGCGGAGATCGTTGCGGAGCTCATCGAGATGGTGCGCGAGAGGGTGGGGCCCGTCGCGTCGTTCAAGGTGGCGACGGTCGTGAAGCGCCTTCCCAAGACGCGGTCGGGAAAGATCGTCCGCGGGACGATCAAGCACATCGCAGACGGGACGCCCTACCACGTGCCGCCGACGATCGACGACCCCGCGATCCTCGACGAGATCAAGGCCGACCTCGCGTCGCTCGGTTACCCGAGATGAGCAAGGGAGACATCGAATGAATCGAGTCATGGCCCTGGCCGGAGTCTTCGCAGTCGGAATGGTGGCGGGCAGCGTCGCGAACGAGCTCGTCCACGCTCAAGCTCCGCCCTACGAAACGAAGCAGGTTCTTCAATCAGACTTGAAGAACCTTCCGGGTCAGGAAGTTGTCGTCTTCGAATCGACGTGGCAACCCGGAGCCCGGCTGCCCCTGCACTTGCATCCGAACGGCCACGAGATCACGTACGTCGTCGAGGGAGAACAGACGTTCGAGATCGAAGGCGTCGGGACGAAGGTGGTGAAGGCGGGGGAGGCGATCTACACGCCTCCCAACACCCCTCACTTCGGTCGCAACGCCACCGACAAGATCTCGAAGACCGTCGTGATCCGGATCAAGGACAAGGACAAGCCGGTCATGGTCGAGATCAAGAAGTAGCGAATAGCTCGTCGAGCTGCTCGAACTGCTCGACCATCCCGCCGCTCGTGCTGCCGGAGGCGACGGCATCGTCGAGGGCTTGCTTCGAGGGGTAGAGGTCGGTCATGACGAGGTGCGTCTTGCCGCCCTTCTCTTCGAAGGTGACCGTGGTGACCGCTCCGCCGTCGCCACCCTCGTCGTTGGTCCAGACGAGGCGTGCATTCGGTATCACTTCGACGTACGTGCCGAAGAACGGCATGGGCTCGGGGAAGTCGGGGTGGCGGAACACCAAGCGGTAGGTGCCCCCGACACGAACGTCCATCTCACACGAGAGCAGGGTCATGCCGAACGACTTCGGTACCCACCAGCGTTTGAACAGCTCGGCCTTGGTCCACGCCTCGAACACGATGCGCGCCGGGGCATTGAAGGTTCGTGTGACGACGAGCTCACGATCGGACTTCCGTTCCGACGTCGTGCGGTTCGTCATGGCCGTGGCCTCACTCTCTCTTCTTGCGTCCATCGATCTTCTCCTTCAGTTTCAGCTCCTCGACAACCCTGTCCAACTCGTCAAATCGTGCTTCCCAGCGCTGGTGGAACCTCTCGAGCCACGCCGTCGCTTCCTCCAACCGGCGTGAGCCGAGCTTGCAGGTCCGCACGCGCCCAACCTTCTCCGTGGAGACGAGCCCGGCCTGCTCCAGGACGCCGACGTGCTTCTTCATGCCCGTGAGGGTCATGTGGAACTTCGCGGCGAGGTCCGTGATCGAAGCGTCGGAGCGTCCGAGCTGCTCCAGAACGCCGCGCCGGGTGGCATCCGACAGCGCGGCGAACGCGACATCCAGCCGGGCTTGTACATACTGAACCATACGGTTCAGTATACGGTGAGGTGGGACGGCATGCAAGGGGTATTAAGATGCGCGAGGAGGTCATGTCAACGCATGAAACCGACTCCCAGTGCGCAGCTTTCCAAGCTGCTGTCGCGGTTCCCGCCCGAGATCGTCGCTCTGGCGAAGCGCACTCTGCCGAAGCTCCGCCGCGCCTTCCCCGGCACGTACGAGCTCGTTTACGACTACGCCGGATCGCTCGTGGTGTCGTTCAGTCCGACGGAGCAAGGCTATGAGGGCATCGTCGCCCTTTCGATCGATCCGCGGAGAGTACGGCTGTACTTCGACAAGTCGCTCGCCGACCCGAAAGGTCTCCTCGAAGGCGCCGGCAGCAAGGTGCGCAGCGTGACCCTCGAGGCCGCATCGCAGCTCGATCGCGGGGATGTCCATGAGCTCGTCGCGGCCGCGATCGAGCATAGCGGCGTCACGTTCACGCGCACGGTCGCGACCCGCATGATCTTCAAGTCGGAGGCGAAGAAGTCGAAGCCAACGAAGTCGAAGAAGGCGATGAAGAAGAGTCCCAAGAAATGATCGAGGGGCTCATCGGCGCCGCGGTCGGTGTCGTCACCATCGTCGTGGCACGCGTCATTCGCGGGCAGCAATGGTTGTATTCCATAGGGCTGCTGACGCTGCCGAGCTTGTACGCGATGTGGGCGCTGCGGGCCGGGGAGCACGCTCTCGCCTTCAAGGAGCTGATCTACGGCGTTCCGTTCCTCGTCGCCGGCGTCGCCTTCGCCTTCGTGAGCGTTCGGTTCTCGGCGGTCGCGGTCGGCGTCCTCTGGATCCTTCACGGACTGTACGACTTGACGCACGCGCGGTTCTTCACGAACCCGGGCGTTCCCGGTTGGTACCCCGTGTGGTGCTTCGCGGTCGACCTCGTCGTGGGCGCCTACGTTCTCTGGCTGGCCGGCCGTCTCCCCAATGGCGATCTTCGCAAGGCGTGAAGCCGTGAATTGACCGTAGATTCTCCGGAACAGGGGGCACGCCGTGACACGCATCATCATCGCCGCGATCGCGCTCACGATTCCCGCGGCCGCTCACGCCGCCGGTGTGACGAACGCCGCCGACGACCGGCGGACCGGGTGGTACCCGGACGAAGCGTCGTTGTCGCCGTCGTTCGTCGCCGGAGCCGGCTTCGTGCAGCAGTTCTCGACACCGGTCGAGGGGCAGGTGTACGCGCAGCCGCTCGTCATCAACCGGTCGCTGTTCGTGGCGACCGAGGAGAACTGGATCTACCGTCTCGATCCGGAATCGGGGGCGATCCTGTGGAGCCGCCAGGTCGCGCCGCCGTGGAACCCGGCGGACATCGGGTGCGGCGACCTCACGCCGTGGATCGGCATCACGGGCACACCGGTCGTCGACGAGTCGACGAACACCGCCTACTTCTTCTCCAAGACCTACGCGAGCGGGACGTCGGGGCCCGCTGCGTGGTTCGCTCACGCGGTCGACCTGATCACCGGCGACGAGAGGCCCAACTTCCCCGTCGAGATCTCCGGGACCGCGCAGAACAGCCCGCAGATGTTCGACGCGGATGACGAGCTGCAGCGCCCCGGGCTCCTCCTCATGAACGGCATCGTCTATGCCGGATTCGGCGGGCACTGCGACATCGCTCCGTGGCAGGGGTGGATCGCGGGCGTGTCGACGAGCGGCGTGCTCAAGGCGCTCTGGACTTCGCGTGGGACGCTGGGCGGGAACGGCGCCGCGATCTGGCAGTCGGGCGGAGGGCTCGTCTCCGACGGTGCGGGGCGCATCATCGTCGCGACCGGGAACGGCGGCTCGGCGGGAGCGCAGATCCCGAGCAACGCTCCTCCCGCGGATCTCGGAGAGGCGGTCGCGCGCCTCAACGTGCAGGCCGACGGGACTCTCGCCGCGGCGGATTTCTTCTCGCCCTGGAACGGGCCGGCGATGGACGTCGCCGACGCCGATCTCGGATCCGGGGGGCCGATCGCGCTTCCCGACGCGTACTTCGGGACGACGGGCCATCCGCATCTGGCGCTCGAGATCGGGAAGCAGGGGATCCTCTATGTCCTGGACCGCGATGTGCTGGGCGGGTGCCAGCAGGCGACACACAAGAAGGACGACGTCATCAACGAGATCTCCGGGCTGACCGGCGTGTGGGCGCGTCCGTCGTGCTGGCCGGGCGACGGCGGTTACGTCTACTTCCCGACGAACGCCGCGCCGCTGCGCGTCATGAAGTACGGGCTCGACAGCCGCAGCAACCCAACCTTCACGCTCGTGGCGAGCTCGACGGACAATTTCGGATTCGGGTCGAGCTCGACCGTCGTGACGAGCAACGGAACCACGAGCGGCTCGGCGCTCGTGTGGACGGTCTTCATGCCCGACGGCTCCGGCGTCAACGCAGCGTTGCGTGCCTACGACGCGGTCCCGTCCGCCGGGGCACCGGTGCTGCGATACTCGGCGCCGGTGGGAACCGCGTCGAAGTTCAACCCTCCCGGGATCGGATTCGGCCGCGTCTACGTCGGCGCACGCGACGGCCACGTGCTCGGCTTCGGACCGGTGCCGATCCAGATCCACGCCGACAAGGCCGGCGGGAGCCTTCATCTCTCGTGGACCGGCGGGAACGCGCCGTTCACGCTGCGGCGCGCGGAAGATCCGGACTTCAAGGTCAACCCGGTGACGCTCGTCGATCACCAGGCGGTGACCTCGTTCGACGACCCGGCGCTATCCGACGGCAAGACCTACTACTACGACGTCCGCTGAGCGAAGAGGAGTCCATGGACAACGTGAGTTTTCTCAAGAGTCTCTACGAGGCGTTCGGCCGCGGCGAGATCCCGGCCGTGCTCGGGGCGATGAGCCCGGACATCAAGTGGTATCAGGCCGAGAGCAACCCGTACCGGCCCAGCGGCGAGCCGTGGGTGGGACCGGACACGGTCCTGAACAGTCTCTTCGTCAGGCTGGGTTCGGAGTGGGACGGCTTCACGGTTCATCCCAAGTCGTTTCACGACGCGGGCCGCAGCGTCATCGTCGAGGGCCGCTACACCGGCAAGTACAAGGCGACCGGGAAGAGCATGGACGCACAGGTCTGCCACGTGTGGGACATCAAGGACGGCAAGCTCACCAGATTCCAGCAGTACATGGACACGGCGAAGGTCCAGGACGTGATGGGGGCCAAGTAGCCTCCGGCATGCAGATCGTTCGCCTCAGGTCGGTCGGTCGACGTCTGTCGGAGGCGGGCATCGCCCTCTTCTTCCCCGGCGGACATCGTGTTTCCGGAATCATGTGGTCGGTCGAGGGCTACCTCTTCCCTCAAGAGGGTGTGTTCCTCTACCAGCTCGGAAGGTCGATCTCTGCGGGCCGTCCCATCGTGGAGATCGGATCGATGCGAGGCCTCTCGACGTGCTGCCTCGCCGCCGGCATCGTCGCGTCGAAGGCACCCGGCCGGCTCGTCTCCATCGATCCGCACCTGTACCGCACCGAGGCGGAGCTTCGATACAACCTGCGGAAGATGCGCGTCGACGAAGTGGTGGACGTGCGGGTCGCCCGTGCCCAGGACGTCGCGCGCGAGTGGACCGAAGAAATCTCGGCGGTCTTCATCGACGGCGCGCACGATCTCCCGAGCGCCACGCAGGACTTCGAGACGTGGAGCCCGCGGGTCCGGCCCGGGGGCTTCGTGTTGATTCACGACTCGACGCCACTGAGCAAGTTCCCGGGCCCGGCGGCCATCGCGGATGCCGAGCTCAAGGTCGGTCCGCGGTTCGACCTGGCGGGCCGGATCGGCAGCATCAGCTGGGCGAGGGTGCGCGGCGGCGACGGCTGGGCGCCGCGCTTGTTCGGCTCGTCGGCCGTCGATGCCCTCATCGGGCTCGCGAAGAGAGGACGGAACGTTCCGGGGGGATGAGCGGTAGGATTCGTCACGTGAGTCATGAGGTCACCCTCGAGAACGTGACCGCCCGGCACGTCGCGGCGGTGCGCGACCGCCGTCCGTGGACCGAGCTCGGTCCGAAGCTCATCCCGCTCCTCGACCGCGTCTACGTCGCCGTCCGCGCAGGGCAAGTGGTTCAGCCGGGCCAGAACCTCTTCATCTTCCGCGACGGATCGGACGACGAGGTCACGGTCGAGATCGGTGTCGAGATCGCCTCTCCGCTCCGCGCCGTCGACGGCATCGTCTCGACGACGACGCTCGCTGGGGAGGTCGCGCGGACGTTGCACACCGGTCCCTACTCTGGTCTCCGCGATGCGCATCAAGCCGTGCGCCGCTTCATTCGCGAGCACGGCCGCCGGCACGCGAACGTGTGGTGGGAGGTTTACGGCCACTGGCAGAATGATCCTGCGAAGCTGGAGACCGAAGTGTTCCACGCGGTGCTGCCGGCGTGAGCACCGCGAATCTCAACGCAATCTGGCCGTTCTTCATCGTCAAGGATCTGCACGCGTCGATCGCCTTCTATCGGAAGCGCCTCGGCTTCCGTCTCGAGTTCGAGGGCCCGGAAGGCGACCCGTACTACGCGGGCGTGACCCGGGACCGGGTCGGCATCATGCTCAAAGCGATCGCTCCCGATGTGCTGCCGCAACCGAATCGGACCCGTCACGCGTGGGCGCGGTGGGATGCCTACATCTCCGCGGCGGATCCCGATGCGCTGTTCGAGGAGTTCAAGCGGCAAGGGGTCTCGTTCGTGAAGGAATTGTCGTTCATCGACGACGGCCTCTGGGGGTTCGAGATCACCGATGCCGACGGGTACGTTCTCGCCTTCGCTTGCCTGCGGAATCCTGCTTGACAATCCATAAGCATGTGCTTATAGTTTGTTCATGCAGAGCGCGGCGGCAGAGAACAGGATCTTCCAGGCGCTCGCCGACCCGAGCCGCCGCGCGATCCTGAAGTCGCTCATGGGCGGCGAAGCGGCGGTCAAGGACCTGACGGCCCGCTTCGACATCACGCAGCCGGCCGTCTCGCAGCACCTCGCGGCGCTCAAGGGCGCCGGCCTCGTGAGCGACCGGCGCGAAGGGCGCCTCGTTTACTACCGGGTCGATCCGCGCGGGATGAAGCCGCTCATCGACTGGCTCGCGCACTACCGCAGCTTCTGGACGGAGCACGTGCGCCGCCTGGAGAAGCTGCTCGAGAGGATGGACTGACGATGGTCACCGACAAGACGGCCCCTGGCCAGACCGAGACGATCGAGATGGAATTCGACCTCCCTCATCGGCCCGAGAAGGTGTGGCGCGCGCTCACCGATCCCGAGCTGCTCCGCGAGTGGCTGCTTCCGGTGATCGGATTCAAGGCCGAGCCCGGCGCGGAGTTCATGTTCAAGACGCAGCCGTACCCCGGCTGGGACGGCACCGTGAGCTGCCGCATGCTTGCGATCGACGAGAACCGGTCGCTCCGCTACGCGTGGACGGTGCCGTTCCTCGAGACGGTCGTGACGTTCACGCTGGCGCCGACGGCTTCGGGGACGCGCCTCACGCTCGTGCAGACCGGCTTCAAGGCCGAGCAGAAGCGCGAGTCGGGCGGAGCGCGCTACGGCTGGAAGATGATGGGCGGCAAGCTCGCCGACCTGCTCGGGAGGATCGCATGAAGAAGACGACCGCATCCGCCGCCAAGCCGGCTTCGAAGATGATCGACGCCAGGATCGAAGAGCTCGGCGGCTGGCGCGGTGCGATGCTCGCGAAGCTCCGTGCCGTCGTGAAGGCCGCCGACCCCGGCATCGTCGAGGAGTGGAAGTGGGAGAACCCCGTGTGGTCGCACGACGGGCTCATCTGCACCGGCGAGGCGTACAAGAAGGTGGTGAAGATGACCTTCGCGAAGGGCGCGTCGCTCGACGACCCCTCGAAGCTCTTCAACTCGAGCCTCGACGGGAACGTGCGGCGCGCGATCGACTTCCACGAAGGCGAGAAGGTCGACGAAAAGGCGCTCAAGGCGCTCATCCGCGAGGCGGTGGCGCTCAACAAGGCGAAGTGAAGACGATGCCGGAGTAGACTCGTTGACTTCGCCGGGCGTGCGCCGCCATGATGGTGCGGCGAGGCACCCCATGAACGCAAACGAGCAGCGCGACTCCTCCCGCTCGATGGACTTCGTGATCCGCGTCGGCCTGATCGGCGGGCTGGCGGTCCTCTGCTACCAGGTCCTCTCGCCGTTCCTCATGCTCGCCGTCTGGTCGATCATCCTCGCGGTGACGTTGTATCCGCTCGACCGTTGGCTCGCGCGGAAGGTCGGCAAGCAGTGGCTCGCCTCGACGCTGATCGTCGTCATCGGCGTCGTCCTCATCGTCGTTCCGACGGCGCTCCTCATGAGCTCGTTCGCCGACTCGATCCGCGGGTTCATCGACTCGGTGCAGAGCAACACGATCGAGATTCCCGCACCGCGCGAGTCCGTTCAGGAATGGCCGGTCGTGGGCAACAAGATCTACGGCGTATGGGCCAAGGCCTACGAGGACCTTCCCGCGTTCGTGCAGAGCATGCAGCCGAAGATCGGCGAGCTGGCGAGGCGCGCGGTCGCGATGATCGCGAGCATCGGCGGCGGCATTCTGCTCTTCCTCGCGTCGTTCATCGTCGCCGGGATCCTGATGGCGTACGGCGAGGCCGGGGCGGGCGCGAGCCGCGCGATCTTCCGCCGCGTCGCGGGGCCGGCGAGGGGCGACGCGTTCACCAAGCTCTCGACCGCGACGATCCGCACGGTGGCGCAGGGGGTCGTCGGCGTCGCCGCGATCCAGGCGATCCTCATCGGGATCGCGCTCCTCATCGCGGGGATCAAGGTGGCCGGCGCGCTCGCCATCGTCGCGCTCGTCCTCGGGATCGCCCAGGTACCGGCGCTCATCGTCACGCTGCCGGTCATCATCTACATCTGGACGAAGGGCGACTACGGCACCGGCGCCGCGATCACCCACACGATCGTGCTCCTTGTGACCGGCATGGCCGACAACGTCCTGAAGCCGCTTCTCCTCGGGCGCGGCGTCGATGCGCCGATGCCGGTGATCCTCTTCGGCGCCCTCGGCGGGATGGCGGCCCTGGGCATCCCGGGGATGTTCGTCGGCGCGACGGGGCTGGCGCTCGGGTACGAGATCTACAGGGAATGGGTCGCGGCGGATCCGACCTGAATTGAGGGAAGAAACCCGCTAACATCCGCGCCGTGACATCTTTCAACGGGGAGGGAAGATGAAAGTCCTTGCGCTCGCGGCCGTCGCCGCCCTGTCGCTCGTCAGCGGTTCCATGGCGGCACAGCCTGCCGGCGGCGTGCCGTTCAGCATGTTCGCCATCACCAACACGCAGAGCGTTCCGATGAAGGTGACGCTCGAGGCGCCGGCCGGCACGGTCGTCTACGGCCCGGTCGAGGTCGCCGCCGACGGCAGCCTCTCGATCGACCCGAAGGTGACGAACATCGTCTCGGCGCGCGTCGTCGTCGAATACAAGGACCACGGCTCCGAAGGCCAGACGGTGACCTTGGGCGGCGAGAAGAACAAGCTCTACATCAAGACGCTCATGGCCTCGGGCGGGATCGGCAGCGTCAAGGTGAGCGACGTCACCGGCTCGAACCCCTAAGTGTCTCGCGTCCTGATCCGGCCGCCCGTGCCCGCCGACATGAACGAGTTCGTGACGGCGGCCAGGCGGAGCCGGCGGTTTCACCGGCCGTGGGGAGCGGCCCCCGACACGCCGGCGAAGTTTCGCGCGTACCTCGCGCGGACGCAGCGGCCGACCCACCGCGGCTTTCTCGTTTGCCGCAGGGACGACGGCGCGATCGCCGGCGCGATCAACATCTCGGAGATCGTGCGCGGGAGCTTCCGGAGCGCGTACCTCGGCTACTACGTCTTCAAGGGGTTCGAACGGCAGGGGTACATGACGGAAGGGCTCCGCGCGGCGGTGCGCCACGGCTTTCGCGTGCTCCGGCTGCATCGCCTCGAGGCGAACATCCAGCCGCGGAATGCCGCGTCGCTCGCACTCGCGAAGCGCTGCGGCTTCCGTCGCGAGGGGCTGTCGCCGCGTTATCTCAAGATCGGCGGCCGTTGGAAGGATCACGAGCGTTGGGCCATCCTGTCGTCATGAGCCGGGCCGGTGCGGTGCTGTACGCCAAGGATGTCGATCGCGTGGCGTCGTTCTACGCGGGCGTCGCCGGTCTGAGCCTCCGCGCGGAGGCGGGGCACGCCGAGCTCCACGCGCCCGGCTTCCGCCTCGTGGTCGTGAAGATCCCGGACGCGATCGCGCGCACGATCTCGATCGCGAGCCCGCCGGCTCCTCGCGAGAGCACGCCGATCAAGCTCGTCTTCCCCGTGGCGAGTCTCGACGAGGCGCGCGCCGCCGCATCGCGGCTCGGCGGCGCCATGAACGCCGCGGAGAAGGAGTGGCGCGACGAAGGGTGCCGGGTGTGCGACGGTCACGATCCCGAGGGGAACCTGTTCCAGCTCCACGAGATCGGCCGCGCATGAGCGCGCCCACGCGCCTCGGCCTGATCTCCGACACGCACGGCCTCCTCCGCCCGGAGGCGCTCGAGCTGTTGCGAGGGGTCGATCACATCGTGCACGCGGGCGACGTCGGCGATCCCACGATCCTCGAGGCGCTCGGCGTCATCGCCCCGGTGACGGCGGTGCGCGGCAACGTCGATCGCGAGCGCTGGGCCGAAGCGCTCCCGGAGACCGAGATGATCGAGCTCGGCGGTCTCACCGTCTACGTCCTCCACGACCTCGGGCGGCTCACCATCGATCCCGGCGCCGCGGGAGTCGGCCTCGTCGTCTCCGGCCACTCGCACAAGCCGCTCATCGAGCAGAGGCGCGGCGTCCTCTACGTCAACCCCGGAAGCGCGGGGCCGCGGCGCTTCAAGCTGCCGATCACGCTCGGAGAGGTCGTCATCACGCGCGGCGCGCCCTCGGCGCGGCTCGTCGAGCTGTGCGCATGAAGCCCGCGGCAAAGGTCGCGCTCATCGCGGGCGGCTACGTCGCGGCGTGGCTCGCCGCGAAAGCGGTCGTCGCGATCCACGGCGCCGGCCGTCACGGCGCTGAAGCGATGAACGTGTTCGGCGACAGCCTCTACTTCCTGGCGGCGTTCGGGCTCGTCGCGCTGATCCCCACCGCCGTCGCGCTGATCTCCCTCCGCCCGTATCCGAGATTCTGGCTCGGGCTCACGATCACCGGCGTCACGCTCGCGACGAGCGGCCTCCTCGCGGTGACGGCGTTCCTCCTCGCGCGCGGCGGCCGCATGGGACCGTTCATGCAAACGGCGGCCGGCCTCTCCGTGATCCGGATCCTCGCAGCACCGCTCGTCACGCTGCTCCTTCTCGTCGCCGGCGTCACCGCTCCCACGCGCGGGTGGCGGATCGCGCTCCTCGTCTCCGCTGCGGTCGAGTGCGTGGGGTTCGCCTGCGTCGCCACGGTCTGGTCGCTCGGCTTGAGGTTCTAGTTGGACGAGCGCGTCGTGCTCCGGACGTTCCTCACGCGCGTCGAAGCGGAAGCGGCACGCGCGCTCCTCGCGGGCAGCGGCGTCGAAGCGTTCACGACCGGCGACGATTGCGGTGCCGTCGATCCCGCCCTCTCGTTCGGTCGCGGCGTCCAGCTCCTCGTCGCGCGCGACGACGAGGCCGCCGCCGAGGAAGTCCTGGCGGCGGAGCTTCCGAAGGACGACGAGGCGGACCTGGCCAGCTTGGCGGAGCACCTGATGCTCCCGATGTCGGAGCGGTACTCGGCGCCCGCGCTGCGCTCGCTCTTCGAAGCGCGACGCCTCGCGTTCGTCCACGGCGCGAGCACGATCGGCACGACCCACCTGCTCGCGGCGATCCTCCGCCACCACGATTGGGGCACGACGAGGCTGCTGACGAAGGCCGGTGTGGACGTCGGCGCCCTGCGTCGTTCCCTCGGCGGGCCGCCCGCGGCGGAGCCTCAGGAGAAGCGCGAGATCCCGTTCGACGATGCCGTGAAGAAGGTGCTCGCGCTCGCGGGCGAAGCCGCCGGCACCCCGGGAGAGGCGACGATCCAATCCGCGCACCTGCTCCAGGGACTGCTTCTCGTCGAGCAGGAATCGGGCGGAGGACCTCTCATCGCCCATGGGGCGACGTTGGACGCGTTGAGATCGAAGTAAACTCCGCCCCTCATGCCGACGACGATCGACGCAGAGCGCCCCGACACCGACGACGCGAAGGCGCTGATCGTCGAGCTGGACGCGCACCTCGATGTGCTCTACCCGAAGGAGAGCCGCCACGGGTACAGCGTCGACAAGCTCCTCAAGCAGAACGTCGCCTTCTTCGTCGTGCGGCACGACGGGACGCCCGCGGCGTGCGGCGGCATCGAGCTCGTTGGAAGCGAGTACGGCGAGGTCAAGCGGATGTACGTGCGCCCGGCGTACCGGGGCCTCGGCCTCGGGAAGCTCGTGCTCGAGCGTCTCGGAGAGCACGCCGTGTCCCGCGGGATCGCGCTCCTGCGTCTCGAGACCGGCATCCATCAGCGCGCGGCGATCCGCCTCTACGAGGGCGCAGGATTCACGGAGATCGGTCCGTTTCCTCCGTACGTGCCGGATCCCCTGAGTCGCTTTTACGAGAAGAGGATCGACGCGTGAAATCCAAGACGATCGACGAGTACCTCGCGGACGTCGAGCCGGAGAAGCGCCGCGCGCTCGGGGCTCTCCGCAAGACGATCAAGAAGCTCTACCCCGGCGTCGAGGAGTGCATCAGCTACGGGATTCCCGCATTCCGCTTGAACGGCAAGCTCCTCGTTTGGTTCGGCGCCGGTGCGCACCACTGTGCCCTCTATCCCGGCGGCGTCGTCGAGACGATGAATGACGAGCTCCGGGGCTACGAGACGAGCAAGGGCACAGTGCGCTTTCCGCCGGGAAAGCCGCTCCCGGCCGTTCTCGTCAAGAAGCTCATCGATGCCCGCCTGGCTCGCGGGGGCGTCCGGAAAAAAGCTACGGGCCGCGCTCGCGCTTCCTCGCGCGGCGGCCGACGCTGACCTCTCCGCGTCCCTCGCGCCGTGGGCGCGCGCATGGGCTAGGATCGTTTCCCTCGGAGGGTACGTCCATGCACACCGTCGGCGTGATCGGCTCGGCGAGCGTCGGTCAGACGTTGGCCGCGGGATTCAAGAAGCACGGCTACGAGGTCAGGATCGGGAGCCGCGACCCGTCGAAGCTCGCGGAGTTCTCAGCGAAGAGCGAGATCCCCGCGGGGACGTTCGGCGAAGTCGCCGCGTGGGCCGACACGATCGTCCTCGCGGTCAAAGGGTCGGTCGCGGAGTCGGCGCTCGGCGAGGCGGGCGCCGCCGCGCTCGCCGGCAAGGTTGTCATCGACACGACGAACCCGATCGCCGAGGGCCCGCCGGTCGACGGCGTGCTCCAGTACTTCACCGGCCCGAACGAGTCGCTCATGGAGCGGCTGCAGGCCGCGCACCCGAAGGCGCGGTTCGTCAAGGCGTTCAACAGCGTCGGCAACGGTCGGATGGTGAATCCGTCCTACCGCGGAGGGAAGCCGACGATGTTCTACTGCGGCAACGACGATGCCGCGAAGGCGGACGTGAAGACCGTGCTCGAGCAGTTCGGCTGGGAGCCCGCCGACATGGGCCGCGCCGCAGCCGCACGCGCCATCGAGCCGCTCTGTCAACTCTGGTGCATCCCCGCCTTCTTGCGGGGCTCCAGGACACACGCTTTCAAGGTGTTGTGGGAGTAGCGCGCCAAGTAACCGGCCGCCTCTACTTCGCGGCTTCCTTGACGATCTCGTAGAGGATTTCGGCGCCGTCCCTCACGTTGTCGAGGGAGACGCGCTCGTCGTCGCCGTGCGAGAGACCGGCCTCGTGCTCGTCGAGCGCGAGCGGGTCGAAGCCGTAGGCCTGGATCCCGAGGGGGCGGAGGAGCGCGCTCTCCGTCCATGACGTCAAGAGCGTGGGGACGACGGGGACGCCCGCGGCCCGCCGCGCGGCGACCCGTTCGATCGCGCGGAAGAGGTCGGTGTCGGTCCGCGACGACGACGTCGCGACGACCGGCTGCAGCGGCTCGATCGTGATCGATGCGTCGGCGACCACCTGACGAATCTCCTCGATGAAGGAATGCGGGTCCTCGCCGGGAAGGAGCCGGCAGTCGAGGTGGGCGAACGCCTCCGACGGGATGACGTTCGTCTGCGGGCCGCCCTGGAGGACGGTGATCGCGATCGTGTTGCGGACGCGCGCCGCGCGCTCGCCGTCGGCGAGGAACGCCTGACGAAACGCCGCGTCGGACTCGAGTGACGCTTGGAGGTGCGCCAGCTTCTGCGGCGCGAGCCCCGGGTACGAGCCCTGGAGCGCCGAGAAGAAGCGTTGCACGGCGGCGGACACGTTGAACGGCGTCTCGTGGCGCGCGATGCGGTCGAGCGCGGCCGTGAGGTGCGTGACGGCGGTGCCCTCCTGCGGCGGGGTGGAGGCGTGGCCGGCCTGGCCGTGCGCGGTGAGCTTGAGCCAGAGGACCGCCTTCTCGGCGACGTCGACGTTCCACGAGCGTACGCGTCCGCCCTTCGTGTCGATGACGTCCCCTTCGGTGAGCGACAGCTCGGCATCCTTGAAGAGGTCCGGGCGCTTCGCGATCAGCGCCTGCATGCCGGTCGTCTCGACCTCCTCGTCGGCGGTGCCGACGAGGATGAGGTCGCGCGCGAGCGGGACGGCCTCGCGCTTGAGGCGGACGAGCGCGGCGAGATGGAGAATCCCCGAGGTCTTCATGTCGAGGCTGCCGCGCCCGTAGAGCCAGCCGTCCCTGATCTCGGCACCGAACGGGTCGGCGGTCCACTTCGCGCGATCGGCATGCACGACGTCCATGTGATGCGAGAGGATGAGGGCCTTCTTGGCGCCCGTTCCCGGGAGGCGCGCGACGAGATCGGCCCGGCCGGGCGCGACCTCGACGATCTCCGACGGGATTCCCTCGCGGTCGAGGATCGTCTTCAGGAACGCGGCCGCTGCCGCTTCGTTGCCCGGCGGGTTCGAGGTGTCGATCTTGAGGTAGTCGCGCAGCACTGGAAGCGGATCGAACGCCTGCGCGTGCGCGAGGCCGGCGGCCGCCAGCGCGGCGAGGACGGCGAGCGCGCGCCTCACGGCGTGCCCACGATCACCGCGGCGACGGCGGCCGGATCGGGGCGGGGGAGGGCGGCCGCCATGCGCCGGATCCCCTCTTCCCAGTCGGGCTGCGAGGTGAGCGCCTCGGCGCGCGCGCGGCGCGAGCGCAGCGGCCGCTCGGCGAGCGCCTGCGCCCAGTCGGGACGCGGACGGCCCGACGCGTCGACGCAGACCGCTTCGAATCCGGTCGGCGTTCGATAGAGGGCGAGGAGGCCGAGCCCGCTCTCGCCCTTGCGGTCGACGAGGAGGAGCGCCGTGCGGCCGACCGGCCCGTCGTCGATCTCGGCGAGGAGGCCCTCGACGAGCGGATGTCCCGACGCGTAGAAATCGAGCGACTCGTCGGCGACCGCCTCCTCGCGGTCGAACGTGCCGAGGAAGCTCGCGCCGCCCGCGACGCCGGGGAGCGAGTCGACCTTGGCCGTCGCGCCGAAGTCGATCGCGTGAACTCGGCCGCCGCGGTGCTCCTCGTACCGGAAGCCGAGCTGCCCGCACATCCCGAGCACGACCTCCTCGGTCAGCTCGTCGAGGTCGCCGGGGATTCGCGCGAGGATCTCGGCCCCGCGCGCGGGGACGAACGGGTCGTCGTAGAGCGCGTGGTACGCGGCGTCCGCGACACGGTCGCGCGCGCTCGCCGCCTCGCGCGCGGCGCCGGCAAAGGTCGTGTCGTCGACCGGATCGTTCCCGGCCGCCGCGTCTTCGATGGCGCGCTCGAGGCGCGCGAGCTCGCGCGCGATCCCGCCGAGCGGCTCGCGGAACAGGCCGATCGACTCGTAGAGCCCCGCGATCGCGCGACCGAGCCCGGCGGGCGGCCGGACGTAGACGATCTCGACCGGGCGCTTTCTCCCGATCCGGTCGAGGCGCCCGATCCGCTGCTCGACCGCCATCGGGCCCCACGGCAGATCGAAGAGGACGAGCCGGTCGCAGAACTCGAAGTTCCTTCCCTCGCCGCCGCACTCGGTGGCGAGGAGGAGCGAAGGTCCCGAAGGCAGGCGGAACTGCGCGACCTCGATGTCGCGCTGGCCGGGCGAGAGGTCTTCGTGGAAGACGCCGGTGCGCAGCTGGACGCGGCGCGAGAGCTCGCTGCGCAGATGCTCGACCGTCACGCGCTCGGCGGCGAAGACGAGGGTCTTGCCGCCCTCATCCCTCCATCGCGCGGCGGCGCGGGCGAGCCAATCGAGGCGCGGATCGCCCGCCGACCACTCCCGCGCGAGCGCGCGGAGCTCCGCGTCGTCCTTGGGAGCCTTCTCGAGGAGCGACACGCCCGACGAGAGCGCGGCTCGGAGGAGGCGCGCGTTCTCGCGGCGGGCGACGGCGTGCGGCGCCGGCCTGCCGCGGATCGCCTCCTCGAGCTGGGCGAGCGTCCGCCAGCTCGGGTCGCCGGGAAGATCGACCGGAGCGGCGATGCGCGGGGGCAGGCCGCCGATGTCGGCGCGGCGGGTCGAGCTGGCGCACGGCGGCAAGGGAACGCGGCGCGCGAGCCGGTCGTCGAAGTTCTCGCCCTCGGGAAGCTCGTCGGGTCGGAGGAGCTGCAACAGACGGAAGAAGCCGTGCGCGTCGTCCTCGAGCGGCGTCGCGGTCAAGAGGAGGACGTGGCGACCGAGCGCCGCGATCGGCGCGATCGCCCGGTACGCGGGGTCGCCCGGATGGCCGGGAGGCCGCCTGAGGTGGTGAGCCTCGTCGACGATGAGGAGGTCGATCCCGGCGGCGACCGCCTGCTCGGTGAGCTTCGGCCGCGCGATCAGGGTGTCGAGCCCGATCACGGCGCGGCGGTGGACGTCGAACGGGTTGAACCCGGGCCCGAAGTCCTTCTCGACGTCGGCGAGCCGCGCCTCGTCGATGAGCACGAAGACCTGGTGGTACTTACGCCACAGCTCGCCGAGCCACTGGACGGTGAGGGTCTCGGGGGCGACGACGAGCGTCCTCTCGGTGCGCCGCGTGCGGAGGAGATGGTTCGCGATGAGGCACGCCTCGACGGTCTTTCCGAGGCCGACCTCGTCGGCGAGGAGCCAGCGGACCGGATCTTGCCGCGTCGCCTTGAGCGCGACGTCGAGCTGGTGCGGGAAGAGCCGGATCCGGCCGCCGAGGAACGACCCGAGCGGGTCCTCGGTGCGGCGCCGTTCGAGATGGAGCGCGTCGAGGCGCACGCCGAACGCCTCGAGCGAGCCGACGTCGCCGCGTGCGAGCCGCTCGACTGGCGCGTCGTCGAACGCGGGCACGCCTTCGGCGCCGACCTCGGCGAGCGCGTCGGTCGCGGCGCCGAAGCGGAGGGTCGTCGCCGCCTCGGGGAACTCGACGACGAGCGTGCGCCCCTCGAGCGCGACGACGCGGCCCACGCCGAGGGCGGGGTTGTCGCGGTGCATGACGCGGTCGCCTTTGGTCCACATGAGTGCGTGCGAAGAGTCTGGCGGAGGCCGAGATGGTAGCAGTACCCTCGCGCCGTGAACCTCCTCCCGAAGCCCCGGAGCATCCGCCCGGGCGCCGGCACCCTCGCCTCCGACCTCGCGCGGCCCGAGGTGCGCCTCGGCGCGCCGGGACTCGGCCCTCAGGCGTACCGGCTGGCGGTGACGCCCGAGAAGGCGGTCATCGAGGCCGGCGACGCGGCCGGCGCCTTCTACGCACGCACGACGTTGAGCCAGCTCGCGCGCGGCGGCTCGGTCCCCGCGGTGACGATCGAGGACTCTCCCGACTTTCTCGAGCGCGGCGTCATGCTCGACGTCAGCCGCGACAAGGTCCCGACGATGGCGACTTTGTACCGCCTCGTCGACGAGCTGGCGTCGTGGAAGATCAACCGTCTCCAGCTCTACATGGAGCACACCTTCGCTTACCGCGCGCACCGGGACGTGTGGGCGAACGCGTCGCCGTTCACCGGCGACGAGATCGAGGCGCTCGATGCGTACTGCCGCGAGCGGTTCATCGAACTGGTCCCCAACCAGAACTCGTTCGGCCACATGGAGCGCTGGCTGAAGCTCCCGCGCTACGCGCCGCTCGCGGAGGTCGCCGAGCCCCAGGGCGATTACATGTCGCTCTGCCCGATCGATCCGCGCTCACTCTCGCTGCTCGCCGGCCTCTACGACGAGTTGCTCCCGCACTTCACGAGCCGCAGCTTCAACGTCGGCTGCGACGAGACGATCGACCTGGGCAAGGGGAGGAGCAAGGAGGAGGCCCTGCGGCTCGGCGTGGGGCCCGTGTACCTCGCCTTCCTCGAGAAGATCCATGCGCTCGTCGCGGCGCGCGGCCGGCGCATGCAGTTCTGGGGCGACATCGTGCTCGAGCATCCCGAGCTCATCTCGTCGCTGCCGAAGGATGTCCTCGCGCTCGAGTGGGGGTACGAAGCCGACCATCCGTTCGACGACGAGGGGGCTCGCTTCGCCGACGCGGGGATCGAGTATCAGGTCGTGCCGGGAACCTCGGCGTGGCTCTCCCTCGGCGGGCGCACGACGAATGCGCTCGGCAACCTGAGCGCTGCGGCGCGGGCCGGGCGCGCGCACGGCGCGACCGGGATGATGGTCACCGACTGGGGCGACTTCGGTCATTGGCAGCCGCTGCCGGTCTCGTACCTCGGTCTGGCCTACGGCGCCGCGGTGGCGTGGGGCCTCGACGCGAACCGCGATCTCGACGTCCCAGCGATGCTCGACACGTTCGTCTTCAGCGATGGCGCGCGAGTCATGGGGCGCGTCGCGTACGACCTCGGCGAGGTCTACCGTCTCACCGGAGTCGCTGTGAAGAACGCGTCGGTGCTCGCGCTCCTCCTCCTCTTTCCCGAGCGGCCGCTCGGCGAGGGCCGCCTGGCCGGGCTCACCGTCGAGGGTCTGGAGCGTGCACGCGCCGGCGTCGATGCGGCGATCGCTCCTTTGTCGCGCGCGCGCTCGAATCGCGACGACGCGGCGACGATCGCGGCGGAGCTCGATCTGGCCGCCGCGCTCATGCGCCACGCTTGCGATCGCGGCATCGCGCGCTTGACCGGCACGTCACAGGCGGCGCTCGGCGATGAGCTGCGCGGCATCATCGACGAGTACGAGCGGATCTGGCGCCTGCGCAATCGCGAAGGCGGCCTCGTCGACAGCGTGGGTCGTTTGAAGCGGTTGCTGTAAAGCGGCTGGCTGCCCTCTTTACAGAAGAGGTTCGAGGCCGCCCCAGGTGTCGCGGTCGAGGACGTGGAGCGTCGCCAGATACAGCTCGACCTCGTCCTCGGGAAACGCGACGCGGAGCGAGGCGACCGCTTGCTTGAGCTTCGCCGCGTCCGGCGGCTTCATCTCGTGGTCGTCGGTGATGAGCCCATCCTGATGAGGGATTCCGAGCGCATCGAGGAACGCGCTCAGGATCGGACGGCGATGCTCGAGGTGGAGGGCGAGGAGGAGCGACGACGCGAGCGAGTCGGTCGGCCGGATGGAGCGCGCGAGATAGCCGGCACGCTTCTCCACGGGAAGCTGGCGCACGGCCGATTCGCGGAACCGCATCCCGTGCATGATCGAGGCGTCGGCTTCGTGCCGTGTCGGGGCCTGCCCCCAGTCGTGCGCGTAGAGGGCGCGCGCGGCGACGACCCGCAGCTCGGGGGAGAGCGCGCCCCAGAGCTGCGACGGGCCGCACGACTTCAGGTCGAGCCGGGTCGCGAGAGTCATCTCAGCTTCTTGAAGAGCACGACTTCGCGGCCGCCCTTCCGGTGCTCGATGTGGTCCATCAGCTCGCGCATGAGGAAGATGCCGCGTCCGTGGGACAGATGGCGCCGGTCTTCGTTGCGCGGGTCGGGCACCGCGGCGGGGTCGAAGCCGTTCCCCTCGTCGCGCACGGCGATGACGAAGCCTTGCGACGGATCGCAGTAGGCACGCACGAGCACCTTCTTCGTGCCGTCCTGCCGGTTCCCGTGCATGACGGCGTTCGCGAGCGCCTCACGGAGGGCGATCTCGAGCTCGGCGTGATGGTCGGCGAGACAGCCGGTGAGGCTCGCGCGCTTCATGATGTCCTTGACCGTGCGGTTGATGCCGTCGGTCGTGCTCGTGAAGCTGCGCCGGAAGCGGAAGACGAACGACCGGCGATCGAGGGGGAACGGCAGCCGCGGCGATGCCGCCCTGCGCCTCTCCGCATCGTTCACGACCGCCTCCCCGCCCATGACCGCCCCGTATCCCGCCCAGCATAAGGCAAAATGGCCAAGTTCCGCACCCCCCCGGAGGCGTAAGACCGAGATGGCGCGACGTTACTGGCTCATGAAGTCCGATCCGGAGACGTTCGGATGGGATGATCTCCTGGCCGCCCCGGGCCGCCGTACGACCTGGGACGGGATCCGGAACTACCAGGCCCGGAACTATCTCAGGGACGAGGTCCAGCGCGGCGACGGGGTCCTCTTCTACCACTCGGGGGACGAGAAGGCGGTCCGCGGCACCTGCCGCGTGACCCGTCCGGGTTTTCCGGATCCCGCCGACGCCGCCTGGACCGCGGTCGAGATCGCCATCGACCGGCCGTTCCGTCACGCGGTCACGCTCGCCGAGATCCGCGCGGCGGACGAGCTGCAGGAGATGGCGCTCATCCGCAACAGCCGTCTCTCCGTCCAGCCGGTGACGGCGGCGGAGTGGGCGTCAGTGCTCGAGCGGGGGCAGGGCCGCTGATTCGGCAGGGGATCAAAGGCGACGCCCCGTTCGTGATCGCGGCGGGTGTGGAGGCGTTCGCCCGCTTCGGGGACTACGAACCGATCCTCCGCGCGTTCCTCGGGAAGGACGACGTGTCGTCGTGGATCGCGGAGGAGGACGGTCACCCGGCGGGATTCGCACTCGTCGAGCGGCCGCTCGTTCTCCCCGGGTTCGCGGACCTCGTCGCCATCGCGGTGACGCCGGAGCACCGGCGCCGCGGCCTCGCCGGCGGCCTCCTCCGGGCGGTCGTGCAGGACGCCGAGCGCCGCGGAGAGCCGCTGCTCGCGCTCACCGTCGCCGAGGACAACGCGGCCGCGATCGCGCTCTTCACCCGGCACGGGTTCCGAATGATTCCCGGCTCGGCCGGGCACTACGCGGGCGGCCAGCGCAGCCGGCGCATGGTGCGCCCCGGCGCCGCTCCGCCGCACGAAATGCCGGAGAACCGTTGACGCGGCGCGCCGGGTGCCGTAAGAGAGGGCCCGCATGAGCGACCGAGACGGACAGCGAGAGCTCTTCGGCCACCCGATCGCCCTCTACCTCCTCTTCTTCACGGAAGCGTGGGAGCGTTTCTCTTACTACGGGATGCGGGCGATCCTCATCCTCTATCTCACGATCTACCTGAAGATGTCCGACAAGGTCGCGGGCGGGATCTACGGCGACTACACCGGCCTCGTCTACCTGACCCCGCTCCTCGGCGGGTACCTCTCCGACCGCTTCCTCGGGCTGCAGCGCGCGATCCTCATCGGCGCCGCGACGATGGCGGTCGGGCAGTTCTGCCTCATGGCGCACGCGTGGCCGGGGCCGGGCGGGGGCGAGGCGGCCGCGGGGTCGCTCGGCCTCCTCTACCTCGGGCTCGTGCTCATGATCCTCGGCAACGGCTTCTTCAAGCCGAACATCACGACGATCGTCGGCAAGCTCTACGCGAAGGGGGACATCCGGCGCGAGGCCGCGTTCACGATCTTCTACATGGGGATCAACGTCGGCGCGCTCAGCCCGTTCCTCGTCAGCTACCTCGCCGAGAAGGTGTCCTGGCACTACGGGTTCATGTCGTGCGGGATCGGCATGACGCTCGGCTTCTTCACCTTCCTCTTCTGGCGGGGGCTCCTCGGCCCGCGCGGGAGGGTGCCGGAGGGGTCGTCGTCCGCCACTTCCGCAGCCGTCGCCGAGGCTCCGCTCACGGGCGGACAGAAGCTCGCCCTCGCCGTCGCCGCGCTCCCGGGCCTTCTCTGCGCCGCCTGGTTCGCGCTCCGGCCGGGCATCGAAAACCCGTCGCTCATCGACTCGCTGCGCGCGACGCTCTGGCCGGTCATCTTCTCGATCTGCGTCTGCATGTACGTGCTCCTCAAGATCCGGTGCACGCGCGAGGAGATGAAGAAGATCAACGTCGTCTTCATCCTCTTGATCTTCGTCCTGTTTTTCTGGGCGGCGTTCGAGCAGGCAGGCTCGTCGCTCAACCTCTTTGCCGAGCGCTATACGCGCCTGTCGTACTTCGGCTACGAGTTCCCCGCGGGATGGTTCCAGACGGTGAACTCGATCTTCATCATCCTGCTCGCGCCGATCTTCTCCTGGCTGTGGCTCCGCCTTGGACGCGCCGGCAGAGATCCGAGCGCGCCGGCGAAGATGGGGATCGGCATCCTGCTCAACGCGGCGTCGTACGTCGTCATGATCATTCCGATGATCGGGCTCGCCGAAGGGCAGCGTGTGAGCCCGAACTGGCTCGTCATCCTGTATTTCCTGCAGACGTGTGGCGAGCTGTGCCTCTCGCCGGTCGGCCTCTCGATGGTGACGAAGCTCGCGCCGGTGCGCTTCGGGGCGATGATCATGGGCGTGTGGTTCCTCGCGAACGCATGGGGGAACAAGCTCGCCGGCGTCGGCGCGCAGCACCTCGAGTCGCTCGGCCCGTCGCAGCTCTTCAAGCTCGTCGCGGCGATCCTCGCCGGAGCCGGTCTCGTGCTCGTCTTTTTCGTGCCGTACCTGCGGCGGCAGATGGGCGACGTCCACTAGGGATTTCGTCTAGAATCCCCGCGATGTCTCGACGCGATGTCGGGGAAGAGGGAGCGGTGCGTTGGACGGCGCCGCACCGCGCGGCGCTCGTCGTCGCCGCGATCGCCTTGCCGCTCTACCTCATCAAGCTGGGCGCGGCTCCTCTCGTGGATCCCGACGAGCCGTACTACGCCGTGCCGGCGCTCGAGATGCTGAAGTCGGGGACGTGGGCGTACACCGTCTTCCACGGTCAGCCGTGGTTCGACAAGCCGATCCTCTTCTACTGGGCTGTGCTCGCGGCGTTCAAGACGTTCGGGGTCACCGAGTGGTCGGCGCGACTCGCCTCCGCGCTCGCCGGGGCCGGCGGCGCGATCGCGATGGCGGCTCTGGCGCCGCGGTCGTGGCGTGCGCGCGGCATGCACCTCTTCGCCGCGATCGTGCTCGCGACCTCGCTCGAGTACGCGTTCCTCGCGCGCGCCGCGGTCACCGACATGATGCTGACGTGCTTCCTGACGATCGGCTTCCTGGCGACCGCACGGTTCCTCGAGTCGGGGCGGACGGTCGCCGCGGCGGCCGCCGGCGCCGCGTTCGGCCTGGCGACGTTGACCAAGGGGCCGGTCGGCGTGCTCGTGCCGGCGGTCGGGCTCGGGGCGTACGCCGTCCTCACCCGGCGCCGTGAGCTCGTCCGCCCGGTGGTGTTGGCGGCGGCTGGCGCGGGGTTCGTCGTCGCCGCGGTACCCTGGTACGCCTATATGGTCCTCGTGCACCGCGACCTGCTCGTCAAGACGTTCCTCGGCGACGAGAACCTCGGGCGCTTCCTGCACCCGGAGCATCAGCAGTTCCCGCTCTTCTACGTCGCCGTCTTCGCGGCGGGCCTGCTGCCGTGGTCGGCGGCGCTTCCCGCAGGACTCCTGCGCGCATGGCGTGCCTTCCGCCGGCACGAGGAGCAGGCGCCCGGCGGGTCGCCCGGTCTCGTGTTCGCGGCGTGCTGGTTCCTCTCGGTCGTCGTGATCTTCTCCCTTTCCGCGAGCAAGCTCTTCAGCTACGTCCTGCCCGCGTACCCCGCGGCGGCGCTGCTCATCGCGGCGTACTGGACGGAGGCGCTCGGGCGCTCGCCCCGAGCGACCCGCGTCGCTGCCGCATCGAGCGCCGTCGCCGTCCTCGCGGGCATCGCCGCGATCGTCACGACGCGGCGGGCGAAGTTCGCGGATCTGAAGACCGAGGCGCTGATGCTCGCCGCGGTCCTGGTCGTGGGTGCGGTCGCCGTGCTCGTCGCGGCGCGCCGCGGCCGGCTCGTCGCGCTCGTGTCGGCGCACGCGGCGCTCGCCGTCGCGATCGTGCTCACCTCGGTCGCCGTCGCGGGGCCGCGGATCGAAGATCAAAATTCGACGAAAGGTCTCGTGACCCGACTGCAGGCACGTGGCCTCGACGGCGACGTCGCCGGCGCGTTCCACGTGCCCGACGTCAGCCTCGACTTCTACCTTGGACGCACCCTTCCGCGCGAGCGGGACGAGGAGAAGCTGAAAGCCGCCGTCGCCGAGAACCCGAAGGGCCTCTGGGTCGTCCGCGCCGAGGAGGTCGGAGCGGTCGCCGCCCGTCTCGGGCTCACGGTCGATCCGGTGGACACGGCGTCGCGCCGCTGGGTCGTGCGGCTCGGGCCGGCGGTCGGCGAAGCGGCGCTCGAGAGGACGCCATGAGCCTCCGCCGCGACGCCGCGAGGATCGACGCCACCCTCGTCATTCCGGCCTACAACGCGCAGGGCCTCATCGCGACGACCCTTCGCGACGTGAGGGACTGGCTCGGAGGCCGTCCCGAGGCCTGGGAGGTCGTCGTCGTCGACGACGCGTCGAGCGACGGCACCCTCGCGGTCGTCGAGGCGTTCGCCGCGGCCCACCCGGACGAAGCCTGGCGCGTCATCCGGTTCACGCAGAACCGCGGCAAGGGGTTCGCGGTCCGGGCGGGGCTCGACGCCGCGCGTGGCGAGGTGTCCGTCTTCACCGATTGCGACCTCGCGTACCCGATGGCCAACGTGGCGACGATCCTCCGCGCGCTCGCGGACGGCGCCGACGCGGCGATCGCGTGCCGCGTGCACCCGGACACGACCTACCTCATCAAGCCCGACTTCTTCTCGTACCTTTTCACGCGGCACATCATGGGACGCTGCTTCAGCACCATCTGCCGCATCGTGACGTTGCCCGGGCTGTCGGACACGCAGGCCGGTCTCAAGGGGTTCCGTACCGCGGTCGTGCGCCCGATCCTCGGGCGCCTGCGCCTCGACGGCTTCTCGTTCGACGTCGAGCTGCTCCGCGCGCTCGTCGACGGCGGCGCGAAGATTGCGGAGGTCCCGGTCGCGTACCGTTACGACAGCGAGCCGACGACGGTGCGCTTCACGATGGACGCCCTCTCGATGGCGCGAGACCTCCTGCGCATCCGCTACCGCTCGCTGCGCAAGCGCTACGCGCCGCGGCGGGAAAGCCCCAAGCGTCTCGTCATCCACGCCGACGATTTCGGCCTGGCCGCCGGCGTCAACCGCGCGATCCAGGAAGGCCTTCTGGCCGGAGAGATCACGAGCGCGTCGATCCTCGTCGGCGGCCGGCAGTCGGCCGAGGCGCTCGCCTGGGCGGCGTCGCACCGGGAGTTCGATTTCGGCGTCCACCTCAACATCACGCAGGGGCGCCCGGTGCTTCCCCCGGACCACGTGCCCTCGCTCGTCGATCGCGAAGGTCGGTTCCGTCCGCTCGGCGCGCTCCTGTTCCGGCTGGCCACCGGCCGGGTCCGCCGTGCGGAGATCGAGGCGGAGTGGCGCGCCCAGATCGCCGCCGTCCGCAGCGCGGGCGTCGCGATCAGCCACCTCGACAGCCACCAGCACGTCCACCTGCTCCCGCCGATCTTCCGGCGCGTCGCCGTGGGGCTCGCGGAGAGCGAAGGGCTCGTGCTCCGCGCGATGAACGGCCCCGTCGTCGTCCGCTCGATGCACCCCGACATCAAGGGGCTCGCGCTCGCGATCGCGACACGGATCGACCTCGGCCGGCGCCATCGCGGCCTTCCCGGTGCGCGCGGCGCCGGGACCGCGCTCATGGAGCACGGCAGCTTCGACGCGCTCCGGGCGACGCTCCAGAACGCGGAGCCGGGGGAGACGTACGAGCTGGTCGTCCACCCGGGCGTCGTCGACGACGACCTGCGCTCGTCGGGCGATCGCTACCACGCGGGGCGCGAGCGCGAGCGCGAGCTCCTCGCCGCGGATGAGACCCGAGCATGGCTGCGCTTCGCCGGCTTCGAGCTTTGCGATTTCAAGCGCCGGGCTTCCTGAGTTAGGCTTCCCGCATGCCGATCCGCGAAGGGCGCGCAGCCCCCGACTTCACGCTGCAGGACATGTCAGGGAAAGAAGTGTCGCTCACCGATCTCTCGGGGAAGGACGTCATCGTCTACTTCTATCCGGAGGACGACACGCCGGGATGCACCAAAGAGGCGTGCGCCTTCCGCGACGGGTGGTCCGACCTGAAGAAGCTCGGCGTCGTCGTGCTCGGCGTCTCGCCCGACGACGCGGCGTCACACAAGAGCTTCGTGAAGAAGTACAAGCTGCCGTTCACGCTCCTGTCGGACCCCGAGAAGAAGGTCATGAAGAAGTACGGCGCCTGGGGCAAGAAGCTTCTCTACGGCAAGCCGGTCATCGGCTGCATCCGCTCGACGGTGTGGATCGGCCCGGACGGCAAGGTCCGCAAGCACTGGGCGCGCATCCCGGATGCGGGAAAGCATCCGGATGTGGTGCTGAGGACGCTGCAGGAAAGTCGGTAGTCGTCTACTTCTTCGCGACGCCGCGCTTCCCCGCCGTCCAATCGTCCCACTGACCGAACGCGCGCATCTGGTCTTCGAGCTTCGTCGCCTCGATGAGCTTCTCGACCTCGGCGCGCGACTGGTGGGGGAGCGGACGATCCGCGTTCGCCAGCTCCCAGACGACCGCGGCGAGCGCGGCCTCGGCGGCCTTCGCCTCGCGCGCATCGACTTTGTCGAAGGTGTCCGACTCGGCGTGGTAGTCGGGGAGGTAGGGCGCCGGGTCCTGGAAACCGACGAGGTTCGGGATGCCGTGCAGGAGGAAGTCGAAGTTGTCGGTGCCGTCGAGCGCATCCGGGAGGTTCACGAACGGTCCGAGCGACGCGACGTGCCCGAGCGCGGCGTCGAGCGTCGCGCGCAGGTCCTCGCGGCCGTTCAAGAAGAAGCCGGTCAGCCTCCCCGAGCCGATGTCGTAGACCAACGCCGCGGCGTGCTTCGGGAGCTCGGCGGCGTGACGGTCGGCGTAGGCGCGCGAGCCGAGCATGCCCTGCTCCTCGCCGGTGAAGAGGGCGAAGCGGATCGTCCGCTTCGGCTTCAGGCCGAGCGCGCGGATCTGCCGCGCGAGGTCGATCAGCTCCGTGCACGAGACGCCGTTGTCGTTGGCGCCGGTCCCCAGGTCGAACGAGTCGAGGTGCGCGCCGACGAGGACGATCTCGTCGGGGCGCTCGGCGCCGGTGAGGTCGGCGACGACGTTGCGCGACGTGACCGGCGCGGGGGGCGCGTTGTCGATCGCGACCCGTACCTTGACGGGACCGGAGGAGGCGAGGCGGAGCAGGCGCTCGGCCTGCTCGCGCGGGATGACGGCGACCGGCGTCTTGTCGATCTCGCCGCCAAACGTCATCGTGTGACGGTAGAGGAGGCCGCGCGGGCGGCTCGACTCGATGAGGACGGCGGCGACGCCGGCCTTGCCGGCGTCGACGAGGAGCTCCCTCGCGACCATGTACTCGGCGAAGAGATCGTCGAGCGATTTCATCTCGGGGTTGCGGACGAGCGCGATCGCACCCTTCGCCCGTGTGCCGAGGGCCGTCCACGATGCCGCATCGCCGCGGCCGGCATCCACGAGCGGCGCTTCGACCGGGCCCGCGGTGCCGGCGGTGCCGGGCGCCGCCGCGAGCCGGATCGGGAACGCGACCGGAGCGACGCACGAGGCCTCGGCGCCGCGGGGAATCCAGGCGTTCGGAAGGGTGAAGCTCTCGGTCCCCACGCGGTCGGCGCCGGCCGCCTTGAACTTCGCCGCCGCCCACTCGACGGCGCGGTCGCACGCCGGCGAGCCCGAGAGACGGCCGCCGATCCCGTCGAGCATCTCCTGGAGGTCGGCGATCATCGGCGTCTCGCCGAGGATCCGGCCGGTGAGGCGTGCGACGTCGGCGCCGGAGTCGGCCGCGCCGGCCGCCGCCACGGCGGCGACGGCGAGCGCGGCCAGGATCGAGCCGGTCTTTGCCTTCAAGCGGCGCCCAGAGCGTCGACCTTCGCCGCACAGACGAAGTCGTTTTCCGAGAGGCCGCCGACCGAATGGGTCGCGTAGGTGACCGAGACGTTGTTGTAGCCGACGAACAGGTCGGGGTGGTGGTCTTCTTTGTGGGCGATCCAGGCGACGGCGTTCACGAACGCCATCGTCCTGTAGTAGTTCTCGAACTTGAACGTGCGGCGGATCGACGTGGCCTTCTCGTCCATCGTCCAGCCGGTGAGCTGGCCGAGGAACGCCGCGGCGGCCGCGCGATCGAGCTTCTCGCCGCGTTGCGGCGTGCAGGAGCGGGAGGCGAGCTGCATCGTCATGGATCCCTCCTCGTTTCGGGTCCATCGTAACGCAGCGTGGCAGAATGGCGGGTCATGCGCCGCCGGATACTCGTCCTGTGTCTCGCCGTCCTGGCGGGCCTCGGTTCCACGGGCGCGAAGCGCGCAGCCGCGGCGCCCGCGCGACCGCGCCTCGTCGTGCTCGTCGCCGTCGACGGGCTCTCGTGGAGCCGCCTCGAGGCGTGGCGCCCTTGGCTCACGGCAGGCCTGAAGCGCCTTCTCGACGAGGGGGCGGTCGCGACCGCCTGCCGCTACCCGCATCTCGACACCGAGACGGGGCCGGGCCACGCGTCGATCGCGACCGGGACGCCGCCGCGCGTCCACGGCATCGCGCTCAACCAGTGGTACGTCCCGACGGCGGACGGCGGCGGCATGACGAGCGAGTACTGCGCCGCCGACGCGAGCCCGCGCCTCCTGCGCGTTCCGACCGTCGGCGACGCGCTCGTCGGCTCCGACCCGCGCGCGAAGGTCGTCTCGATCTCGATCAAGGACCGCGCGGCGATCCTGCTCGCCGGACGCGACCCGCGACACGCCGTCTACTGGTACACGTCGAAGGACGGGACGTTCGCGACGAGCGGCGCCTACGACGCTGGCTCGCCGGCCGGGCGCGCCACCGCCGCGGTCGTCGCGCGCTTCAACGCCGGGAAGGCGGGACCGCACATCGCCGAGCGATACGGCACCGTCGTGCGGCGCTTGCCCGTTCCGTCGCCGCCGCCGGCGGCGGTCTCGGACGACGGGATCGAGCCGTACCAGGACCCGATCGCCGGACGGTTCCCGATGGACCTCGCGCAGGCACGCAAGCCACTCACGACCGTGCTCCCGTGGACGACGCTCGCCGACCGTCTCCTCGTCGATCTCGGCCTCGACCTCGTCGCCGACGACGCGCTCGCGCTCGGGCGGGACGAGGTTCCCGACCTCCTCGCGATCTCATTCTCCGCGAACGACTACGCCTCGCACTATTACGGCCCCGAATCGGTCGAGGCGCTCGAGGTGGTGCGAGGCCTCGACGTCGAGCTGGGGCGGCTCCTCGACGACCTGACGCGCCGGCTCGGCAAGGACGCGTTCGACGTCGTGCTGTCGGCCGATCACGGCATGCTGCCGCTTCCCGAGGATCCTCGCTCCGGCAGCGGCGCCGCCGCTCGGATCAAGGACACGAAGATCGTCGCGGCGCTCAACGCCGCGGTCGATGCGCGCCTCGGTCTCGATCCGAAGGCGGCGCCGGTCTACCGGCTCGAGGGCTCGTTCCTCTGGCTCGACCGCGCGTGGCTCGCGAAGCCGGGCGCTCCCGCCGCCGCGCGCGTGATCGCCGCGTTGCGCGACGAGCTCGCGACGACGTGGAAGGCCGCGATCGAGCGCACGATCGCGGTCGACGCGCCGTTCCCACCGGTCGGCGACGACGAGACCCTCGCCCGCGCGTGGAATGCGATCGTTCCCGGGCGGAGCGGCGACCTCCTCGTCATCGCGCGCCCCGGCGTGCTCATCGATCCGTACGACGGCACGGGGACGAGCCACGGCACGCCGTGGGACTACGACACGCACGTCCCGCTGATCTTCTGGGGCGGCGGCATCGCGCCGTCGACGCTCGCGCAGCCGTCGACGCCCTACGACATCGCGCCGACGATCGCCTCGTGGATCGGCATCGCGCTTCCCGACGCCGCGGGCACCCGCATAGACGTGCGGGTGTCGCCGTTGCCTCGGCGGAAGTAGTTTGTCCGCCGAGGAGGATACCCATGCTCAAGAAGCTCGCGATCGCCGTCTTCGCCGCCGCTCTCGTCGTACTGCCCGCGCTCGCATCCGGACCGCTCGACGGCAAGACCTTCCACGGCAAGCTCACCGAGGTCGGCAAGGGCGGCCATGCGGATAACTTCGAATTCAAGAACGGTCAGTTCCTCTCGACGGCCTGCCAGCACGAGGGGTTCGGATCCGGCGCCTACACCACCGAGGGCTCGGGCCCGTCCTTCACTTTCACCGCGCAGACGATGAGCAAGAAGGATGGGACGATGGACTGGAAGGGCGCGGTCAACGGCGACTCGATCTCCGGCACGGCGACCTGGACGAAGTCCGGCATGGCTCCGGTGAACTACACGTTCGAAGCGAAGATGAAATAAGGGGACAGCTACCGAATTTCCACCCGAAGTCAGAGGGGTGGTTTCTTCACACACGATTCAGGGCCTGACCACACA